>NZ_JBHMFD010000013.1:0-33180 GCF_042427575.1 Bergeyella porcorum | reverse complement strand
TGTGTGTGTGTGTGTGTGTGTGTGTGTGTGTGTGTGTGTGTGTGTGTGTGTGTGTGTGTGTTTACACAATTATCCGAAACTACCAAATAATTGGGGTAGTTTTTTGTATTTTTTTGTTGTAATATGTGGATATTGTGCAACATAGAGTGGGGCAAAGGTAAGACTTTTTTTGATATATGCAAATTTCATCTTAACTATTTCATTTATATGATGATAATTAATTCCACTATCTTCCAAAATTCAAAAACCATCTCACAATAGCGGAGATGGTTTTTTATTTTTTAGTGTTAATATCAGATGACTACGCACCCGTCTCAGGGGTAAAAACTCTCTGAGCCAACTCTTGGTCAAAAAGGTATAATGCCGATGGATTGTCTTTCACCATTTTGATTTTTGAAACCAAAAGCGATGCAGAAGACTCCTCCTCTACCTGCTCATTTACAAACCATTGCAAGAATGAAGTGGTAGCAAAATCTCCCTCCTCATTGGCTTTTTTCACGATATTGAAAATGCTTTTGGTAACCAATTTTTCGTGTTCCAATGCTTTTTCAAAAACCTCTTGCACATCAGAAAACTCGTGTGGTGGCTGAGGAATTTCTTGCAAAATGATATCTCCACCCACATCTGCAAGGTAATCAAACATTTTATCTGCGTGCATTAGTTCTTCTTTGCATTGGATGCGGAAGTAATTGGCAATTCCTTCCAAGTCTCTACTATTAAACCACGCAGACATAGAAAGGTAATACTGTGCTGCATACTGCTCTTTCGCGATTTGGTCATTAATCAACTGACTGATTTCTTTACTTATCATAATTCTAAATTTATTTTATTTTTTCCGAGTGTAAAGTTACTGAATTTATCCATAAAAAAGAAAGGCAAAAATTTTCGCCTTTCTTCAACCATTAAAAAAAACAAAATTATGAACTTAAATTCAAATCTTTACGAACATTTTTTATGATTTAGATGGAGTTTGTCCCCATTTTCTGTCTTTATTGGTTTCTTTCAGATGTTTTCTCTTTTGCTCCATCTCTTTATGTTTCTCTTCTTTTTTAGCTTGCCACTGGGTGAATTGCTCTGGCGTTAAGATTTTTTTCATTTCTGCCTCCATCTGCTGTTTTTTCTTCGCTTTATCTTCTGCCATTTGCTTTCTCATTTCGCTTTGCTTAGCCCTTTGCTGCTCTCGTTCTGCGTAATGCTTTTCGTGAAGGGTTTTAATCTGAGCCACCTGTGTAGGCGTAAGGTGGAGTTCCTTTTGCATCTCTGCCAGATGCTCTGCTCTTTTCTGTTCTTTATTGGCTTTTGCATCCGCTTTTGCTGGTTGTTGCTGTGCCATTACGAAAGTACCTATCGCTAAAAATGCGAAACTATAAACTAACTTTTTCATCTCTTGTTGCTTTTAAATTGTTTTAATTTCCTTTTTGTTTTACACTCTTTTGGATGGAGGAAGAAGATTCAAGTTAAAAACCGAGAATCATAAAGTTTGTTAAAGTCCGAAAACAAAAATCCTACGGAACTAATGCCGTAGGATTATTATTCAATACTCTAAAAAAACGCTTAAAGCTCCACCATCTCTGTAACTTCTACCCCATAGCCACCCACCATCGGTTTGGTATTAGGGCTTTGGGTAATGACTCGGAATTTATTAACTCCAAGGTTCTTTAAAATCTGTGTTCCAATGCCATAGTCTCTAAAATTAGACGCTAAAGTTGGGCGTTGTTCCTGCCCATCTTGGTAATCTAGAAACTGTTGTAGTTTACGCATTGTATTTTCATTATTAGAAACATTGTTAATGAAAATAACGACCCCTTTTCCCTCTTCATTAATCATATTGGTAACTTTTTCCAACAATGGTTTTTCCCCCGTAATCAAGCGGCTCAGCACATCAAAATAAGAGTTGGAAGCTTGTACCCTCACCAATACAGGGTCATCTGGCGTCCAAGTACCTTTAGTAATGGCAAAATGAATTTGGTCTGTACTGGTTTCACGGAAGGCATAGAAATCAAAATCGCCATAGTGCGTCTTCACAGGGCGTTCTTCTATTCTTTCTATCAGATTGCCTTTTTGCAACTGATACTGTATCAAATCTTCTATGGAAACAATTTTCAGGTTATGCTTTTTAGCCAATTCTACCAATTGTGGCAAACGAGCCATTGTGCCGTCTTCATTCATAATCTCACAGATTACGCCTCCTTCTTTTAAGCCTGCTAATTTGGTCAGGTCAATTGCAGCTTCGGTATGCCCCGCTCTCTTCAGAACGCCTCCTTTTCTGGCACGAAGTGGGAAAATATGCCCTGGACGCATAAAATCTGATGGTTTGGTTTTCTCATCCATCAGTGCTAAAATGGTTTTGGCTCTATCACTAGCTGAAATCCCCGTAGAAACCCCATCTCCCAATAAATCTACCGAAACGGTAAAGGCTGTTTCTTTGGGGTCGCTGCTTCTTGCTACCATAATATCCAAACCCAGTTCTTCGCATCGTTTTTCTGGAAGTGGCGTACAGATAAGCCCACGCCCGTGGATGGTCATAAAATTAATAATCTCTGGTGTGGTAAGCTCTGCGGCAGAGAGAAAATCGCCCTCGTTCTCTCTATCTTCATCATCTACCACGATGATGATTTTCCCATTTTTCAGGTCTTCTATCGCTTCTGGAATTGTATTTAGAATAATCTCTGACATTACTGTATTTTTAACCCTACAAATATAGGAATGAAAAAGGGAGGAAAAAAATTTATCAACTTTTTATTTCTTTTTCAAAAAAATATTTTAAATTTGCAGTCCAAAACAAAGGGTACTTTGGCCGAGTGGCTAGGCAGTGGTCTGCAACACCATCTACAGCGGTTCGAATCCGCTAGGTACCTCAAAATACACGCAACGCTTTTATAATCAAAGCGTTGCGTTTTTTATTTCCATTAATATTTATAATTTTAACATTTCAAATCTGAGGCGTTTTATGTTATATATTTTTATTTCTATATTACTGCTTATTCCCGCACTGATAGGGGTAGGCAACTGGTGCGAACGATGCTTTAAAATCTTCAATAACAGCTTGGCGATAAAAGCTTTATTGGGAATGAGTGCTACAACCCTCGTCTGGACGCTCTTTGCTTTCTTCTTGCCCATCAATCTCTATGCGGAAGTGGTGTTTTTAATCTTTGGATTCACAGGATTTTTCTTGATGAAATCCCATCGAGAGTTGCTTTCATTCTTACGGCAACATTCTTTTTATTTTGGTATTTCACTGGTAGTTTGCCTTCTTGCGGGTTCTTTTTATCCTTTTATTTTAGACCATTTTGGATACTATATCCCTACCATCAATTGGATAAAGACCTTTGGACTTACTAAAGGCATCTCTAATCTGGACATTGTATTGGGACAAATGTCTGTATGGCACATCTTACAAGTGGGATTGTCCTCCTTTTCTGATATTTTTTTTCGCCTCAACACAATAGTGTTGGTCATTTACCTCATCTACATTTTTGAGCGTTCTGCGTGGGTGCATTGGATTTTTTTACCTTTTTTCTTTCTATTTGCCCAATCTCCCAGCCCAGACCTCCCTACCCTTGTTATTTCCTTAATCATCCTCAACGAAGTTTTCCGTCAGAATACCAATGCTTCTTCGCTTTGGTTGCTTTCCGCTTTTGTTTTCGTCATCAAACCGACAATGATTTGGGTGCCTATATTTACGCTACTCTATCTCTTTTTTAAAGTAAAAGTTTCTGCTAAGCATTATGTAGTAGGGTGCATTTTCATCCTTCTTTTCATCTTAAAAAACATCTGGTGCTTTGGCTACCCTATTTTTCCTGTTCAGGTTTTAGATTTAAATCTCAGCTGGAAACCCGACCCTGAAACGCTAAAAATATCCTCCGAAATTGCCATACAAAAAACCTATGATATGCAGTATTCTATGGAGAAAATACGGCAGTTCAGCACTTGGGATTACATCATCAATTGGATAACGCTCAAAGGGATTAAAGCTTTTATTCACATCGCTTTCATTCTATCCATTATTCTTTTAAGCATCATCACCATCATCCGAAAATCCAGCATTCTCTACTTTTTATTTTTTGCTGTGGTGGTCAAAAGCGTACTCGTTTTGCTATTTTCTGCCCAATACCGTTTTTTTCTGGATGTTTTCTTTGTGGTAGCTCTAGTTTTATTACACCACCGTTGTTCCAAAACAATGGGCATCTCATTATTTGCATCTTTGAGTATATTTTTCATCGGCTTTCTAGCACAGCCTCATTGGGTACAAACCTATATTCCGAGTTTTCAATTGGGGCATTTTATGAAAGGATTCAATACCCAACAGCTTGTGAAACCTTCTCATTACATTCTTAAGCGATACAGCACCCATCAGGTGGGCAATCTAAAATTCAATGTAAGCCAAGGCTATCCATTCAGCTTTGATACACCAATGCCTGCCATCACATTTTTTGCTTTGAAAGAATATTCTGAAACCCAAATTTTCCCTCAGAAAATAGGCAAATCCCCCAAAGAAGGTTTTATATGGAAAAAACTAAACGATAAGGAGCTGGAACAGCTTCAACGTATCATCAAGCAGGTACAATCCAACTCCACCAAGTCAGAATAATCGTTAAATACCAACTTCGCTTTAGAAAAATCTAAAAATCAATACATTTGCAAAATAAATATTGCTCAGGGGCTATAAAATACGCTTAGCACCTTGTATGCTCTATATATCACCGATATGATTACATCAGAAAAACAAGGCTTTGTCCACCTTCTCAAAATTGCATTTCCATTTGCAATAGCCACTTCCGCCTATGCTACACTCTTCCTTATTGCAGAAGAAATTTTGGACGACAAGCTGTACACCGCTGGTCAGTTGGGCGCCGTTTTTGGTATGGCGGTAGCTTTTTTCTTAGGATTTCGGATGAACTCTGCCTATGATAGATGGTGGGAAGCCCGCAAAATTTTTGGAGAACTAACCAATAACTCCCGAAGCTTCGCTAATAAAATCTACGCTTATTATAGCAATGAAAAAAATGTTTCCAAAGCCGATAAACTCTATATACAACAGCTGATTTCGCTGGAGCAATTCTATGTAAAACAATTGACCAATGAAATCAAAAACCGCCTAGTGAAGTTGAGTGATAAAGAGCAGCAATTATTTGCCCTCTTTTCTATAAATTCCCAAAATAAAATATCCAACGAAATTTTGATGGCTTTATCCATTGCTTTTGAAAAAGATTTTCATTCTTCGGCTTTTTCTGAAAAAGCGGATTTGATGCAACATATCAACCGATTTTATGACATTCAAGGCAAGGCAGAACGCATCAAAAGCACCCCATTCCTCAAGATTTATAGTGCCTTCACACGCCTGATTGTCTGGGTATATGTAGCACTAATCCCTTTATTTATAGGAGATATCGATTTAGGAGGAGAAAACAGCCATCTGGAATTTTTAACCATCCCCATTGTAGCAATGATTAGCACGGCATTCCTTACCATCAACCGACTGGCAAACCTCTACGGAGAGCCTTTTCTGAATAGTAAAACTTCTATAAGTGTAGATAAAATCTGCCAAACGATTGTTCAGAACTGTGATGAAGTGAAAAACAAATTAAACACTATGAACCAATGACCCAAGAACAAATCAAAACCATAAAAGAGCAAGAACAAAATCTAAAATCCGCCTCCGATTTTCTAGAAAAAGCTACTGCATTATTAGAAGAATGGAAATCATTGCAACCGAAAATCCAATCGCTGGAAGCATATTATTATAGCCCTCAGTGGCAAAAAGATTATGAAAGAAGCAATCAAACACCCCTTGATTTTCCACACGGTGTACTGAGCGAAGATGCTGTCTATCTATTCCTTGCCCACCAACAGCAAACCGCTATTGACTATATAAAACTAATGGCTAATATCTTGGATAGCAAACCATCAAAATAAGGCATAATACTAAAAATAGTTGGTAAAAACTAAAAAAAACATCGACTGATAAGGGTTTAGACAGAAGTTTTTGTGAAACGTGTTTCATAAAACTTTTTCTTTGTATTAAAAATGGCAAAAAAACGGTGCTGGTCTAGAAGTAATACGATGGGGAACATTATAACAGAGAGATTACCCTGAAAAATAGAATTAACTTTATCAAATGGTATATTTATTTTTCTAACGAAAAATAGAGTTTTTTTTAGCCATAGTATGTATCCTATAATTTTAAATGAAAAAAAGCTGCCCTTTTCGGACAGCTTCGTTAGATATTAAATTCTTCCGAAGAATATTAGTTGTTATCAAAATCTGCATCAGCTTCTACTGTTGCTTTTCCTTCTTCTTTAGATTTTTCTTTATCAGCTTTTCTCTGAGATTGTCCTTCTTTGATAGAATCTGCCACTACAGATAGAATCATATCAATAGACTTAGAAGCATCATCGTTTCCTGGGATTACGAAATCTACTTTTCTTGGGTCAGAGTTAGTATCTACAATACCAAAAACAGGAATACCCAATTTTTTAGCTTCAGTTACCGCGATGTGTTCTCTCATAATATCTACTACGAAAACGGCTGCAGGAAGTCTCACCATATCAGCGATAGAACCTAGGTTTTTCTCAAGGTTAGCTCTTTGTCTATCCACTTGAAGTCTTTCCTTTTTAGATAAAGTTTCGAAAGTACCATCTTTCTTCATTTTATCAATATGGTTCATTTTTTTAACAGCCTTACGAATCGTTACAAAGTTCGTAAGCATACCACCTGGCCATCTTTCAGTAATATAAGGCATATTAAGTTCTTGAGCGTGCTTAGCAACCACTTCTTTAGCTTGCTTTTTAGTCGCTACGAAAAGAACTTTTTTACCTGCAGAAGTCAATTTTTCCAAAGCTTGGCAAGCTTCTTCCAATTTCACTGCTGTTTTATGTAAATCTACGATGTGAATACCGTTTTTCTCCATAAAGATGTATGGAGCCATATTTGGATTCCACTTTCTAGTCATATGACCAAAGTGTACACCTGCCTCTAAAAGGTCTTTTACATTTGCTTTTGCCATGTTTTTTCTTTTTGTTAGTTTACTTTCCGCTTTTTAAGCAATCAACAGCTTCTATAGATGGGAGAAGCGTTTGGATGCTAAACATAACGGGCAATTATTGGCTTTGAGCTATCAGCGATAGGCTTTTAAGCTCTGAAGCGAATTAATATTTTTTTTATAATGGATAATAAGCTTGCTGCAATATTAACGCTTAGAGAATTGGAATCTCTTTCTTGCTTTCTTCTGTCCTGGTTTCTTTCTTTCCACCATTCTTGAATCTCTTGTAAGCAAGCCGTGAGGCTTAAGAGCCAATCTGAACTCTGCGTTGATTTCGCACAAAGCTCTTGAAATTCCTAATCTAATTGCTTCTGCTTGTCCTGTATTTCCACCTCCGAAAACATTCACAGTAACATCGTACTGCCCTGCAGTTTCGGTAAGAGCGAAAGGCTGGTTAAGCTTGTAAACCATTACATCTGTAGAGAAATACTCCTTAGCATCTTTTCCGTTCACTGTGATATTACCAGCTCCTGGCTTCACATAAACTCTTGCTACTGAAGTTTTTCTTCTTCCTATTTTATGAACTGTAGACATATTAATTATTTGAATTCGTTAATATTAATAGTTTTTGGCTGTTGAGCTTCGTGCTTATGCTCAGAACCTTCGTATAAATAAAGGTTTTTCAAGATTGCAGCACCCAATCTGTTTTTAGGCAACATCCCTTTTACAGATTTCTCCAAAATTCTCAATGGATTCTTTTTCAAAAGCTCCTCAGCTGTCTGAGACTTCTGACCACCTGGATATCCAGTATGCCAAATGTAAGTCTTATCAGCCCACTTGTTTCCTGAAAGAGTAATCTTTCCAGCATTCAAAACAATCACATTATCACCACAATCTACATGCGGTGTAAAGTTAGTTTTGTGCTTACCTCTCAAAATCTTTGCAACCGTAGAAGCCAATCTTCCTAACGGCTGTCCTTCAGCGTCTACCACAACCCATTCTTTTCTAGCAGTAGCTTTGTTCGCTGAAATAGTTTTGTAACTTAATGTATTCACACTTTTTCGTTTACGGTTAAACATAATTTTCCCAATAAGGGTGTGCAAAGGTACAATTATTTTTTGAATTGAAAAAATTTATTTTGAAAATCCTTTTGGAGTGATGAGTGATTAATCTGGAAAGAAAGAAGAAGGAGGAAAAATTCTATTTTCTCAATGATTTACTTTCTCTAAAACTGGCAATGAGATAATATGCCACAAATACCGTAGAAAAACGAATGATAGAAGGCACCGCAATTTCAAAATTAAAAAAAGCAAAACCTATCAACAATAGAATCCCTACTCCAATGAAGGATACTCCCATTTTCTTAGACAGCTGCCACTGTGGTTCATCTACGAAATATGCCATTGCCCAGCCCAGCCCAAACGCCAAACCGTAATACCAATCTACCCACCAAGCTCCATTTCCAGAAACATAATGATTGAAAACAAAACTAAGCACTGTCCCTATTACCAAATATATCAATGCCTTTTGCATAAAATGTCTTTTTGCAAAGATAATTAAAATAAACACTCCTCTCATAAAACAACATTTCACTATTCTAAAAATTTATTATATTTGGAAAAACATACAGAATAATAAAAAAAATAAAATGGAAACACCTAAATATCAACCTCAAAATAAAGTCCGCATTGTAACGGCAGCAGCTCTTTTTGATGGGCACGATGCTGCCATTAATATTATGCGTAGAATCATCCAAGCTACGGGATGCGAAGTCATTCACCTCGGGCACGATAAATCCGCTGAAGAAGTGGTAAATACCGCCATTCAGGAAGATGCCAATGCCATTGCCCTTACCTCATACCAAGGAGGACATAACGAATACTTTAAATACATCTATGACCTGCTCCGCGAAAAAGGTGCTCCCCAAATCCAAATCTTTGGCGGCGGCGGTGGCGTTATCTTACCAGAAGAGATCAAAGACCTGATGGACTATGGCATCACCAAAATCTACTCGCCAGACGACGGCAGAGAAATGGGACTACAAGGAATGATTAATGATTTGGTGCAAAAATCCGATTTCCCAACTGGAAAACACATCACCACGAAAGACCTTGAAAATATCAGCTTTGAAAATTCAAAATCCATTTCGGAAATCATCTCCGCAGTAGAAAATTTCTCCGATGAAAACCTCGTTGCTGAAATCACAGAGAAAGCTCAGCAAAAAAACATTCCCATTATCGGGATTACAGGAACGGGAGGTGCTGGTAAATCTTCCCTCACAGACGAATTGGTAAGACGCTTCCTAAGAGCCAATCCAGATAAGAAAATCGCCATCATCTCCATAGACCCTTCTAAAAAGAAAACAGGCGGTGCTCTCCTTGGCGACAGAATTCGAATGAATGCCATCCACGATGCCCGCGTCTATATGCGTTCTATGGCTACGCGAGAGAACAATGTTTCCGTGTCGCCACATATTCATTCCGCACTCAATGTTCTCAAAATTTCTAATCCAGATGTGATTATCCTAGAAACCTCAGGGATTGGACAAAGCGGTTCAGAAATCACCGATATTGCAGATGTTTCTCTCTATGTGATGACACCTGAATATGGTGCTTCTACCCAATTAGAAAAAATTGATATGCTGGATTACGCCGATCTTATCGCCCTCAACAAATCAGATAAGAGAGGAGCCCTAGATGCTCTACAAGCTGTTCGCAAACAATACCAACGCAACCACAACCGCTTTACAGAACCATTGGAAGCAATGCCTGTTTTTGCCACAAAAGCCAGTCAGTTTAACGATTGGGGAACTACCGAACTCTACAACACACTAATAGAAAAGGTTAATGAAAAATTCCCAACCCTTCAGTTGCTCACCTATGTAGAACAAAACACTTCGGAAGAGGCTACCATTATCCCTCCTAAACGCGTAAGATATCTTTCTGAAATTGTAGAAAACAATCATCAGTACGATGAAACGGTGAAGAAACAAGCCGAACTAGCACGCCAACTCTATCAAATCAATGGCGTAAGAAATATCATTACCACACACGAGGAACTGAATGCTGCTTATCAAAAAATAGAAAAAGAGCTCTCACAAGAGAATATCGACTTCCTCAAAAATTGGGATAAAACCAAAGAACAACTGTCCCAAGATGAATTTTCTTACTTTGTAAGAGGAAAAGAAATTAAGGTTCAGACCAAAACCGAAAGCCTTTCTCACTTGAAAATTCCTAAAATCGCTTTACCGAAATACAGCGATTGGGGCGACCTTATCCAATGGAAAGGACAAGAAAATCTACCTGGTTATTTCCCTTACACCGCAGGAATTTACCCTTTTAAAAGAACAGGAGAAGACCCTACGAGAATGTTCGCGGGAGAAGGTGGACCAGAAAGAACCAACCGAAGATTTCACTATGTATCTGCGGAGATGCCCGCCAAAAGACTTTCCACAGCGTTTGATAGCGTTACACTTTACGGGCAAGACCCTGCCCTACCTCCAGATATCTATGGGAAAATAGGAAATGCTGGGGTATCCATCGCCACTTTGAACGATGCTAAAAAACTCTATTCAGGGTTTGACCTCATCAATGCTCTTACTTCGGTTTCTATGACCATCAATGGCCCTGCCCCAATGCTTTTGGCTTTCTTTATGAATGCCGCCATTGACCAAAATTGCGAGAAATACATCGAAGAGCATCAGCTTTGGGACAAAGTAGAACAGAAACTTAAAGCCAAATACGATGATAAAGGACTGAAAAGACCCGTTTACCACGGAAAACTACCACCTTCCAACAATGGGCTAGGACTTAGACTTCTCGGTTTAACGGGAGATGAAATTTTAGCAGCAGATGTCTATAATAAAATAAAAGCCGAAACCATTGCCACCGTAAGAGGAACCGTACAAGCCGACATCCTAAAAGAAGACCAAGCCCAAAACACTTGCATTTTCTCCACAGAATTTGCATTGAGGCTAATGGGCGATGTTCAGGAATATTTCATCAATAATAAGGTACGAAATTTCTATTCGGTTTCCATTTCTGGATATCACATTGCAGAGGCGGGAGCCAATCCTATCTCACAGCTAGCGTTTACCCTCGCTAATGGATTTACTTATGTGGAATATTACCTCAGCCGAGGAATGAACATTAATGATTTTGCACCCAACCTTTCGTTCTTCTTCTCCAATGGTATAGACCCAGAATATTCTGTTATCGGAAGAGTGGCAAGAAGAATTTGGGCAAAGGCAATGAAAATGAAATACGGAGCCGATGAACGCTCACAAATGTTAAAATACCACATTCAAACTTCTGGTCGCTCACTTCACGCTCAGGAAATTGATTTTAACGATATCAGAACGACACTTCAGGCATTATATGCTATTTATGACAATTGCAACTCCCTACACACCAACGCTTATGACGAGGCCATCACCACGCCTACGGAAGAATCGGTAAGGAGAGCAATGGCAATTCAGCTCATCATTAATAAAGAATTAGGTCTGGCGAAAAATGAAAATCCACTGCAAGGGTCTTTCATCATAGAAGAATTGACCGACTTGGTAGAAGAAGCTGTATATGCAGAGTTTGATAGAATCACCGAGAGAGGTGGCGTTCTTGGAGCAATGGAAACAATGTATCAACGCTCTAAAATACAAGAAGAAAGTATGCACTACGAAATGCTGAAACATACGGGAGAATATCCTATCATTGGGGTAAATACCTTCCTTGGAAAAGATGGTTCACCTACGGTATTGCCGGGAGAGGTGATTCGCTCTACCGAGGAGGAGAAACAGCAACAAATTGATAGTCTTACCAATTTCCATAAAGTAAATGAAGACAAAGCAGCAGAACTCCTTCATCAATTGCAATTGGCAGCGATAAATCAGGAGAACTTGTTTGCCGTGATGATGGAAGCGGTAAAATACTGCTCCCTTGGACAGATTACCAACGCCCTCTTTGAGGTGGGAGGAAAGTATAGAAGGAATATGTAATATAATGTCCCCCAAAAATCAGCCACAAGTTAAAGTTGAAAAACAAAATGACAATGAAAAAAGACTTTTTTATAATATTTATTATGGCTGCAGCTGTTTTTTTTATTTTCCAAAAATTTATATTTAAGCAACAACAGCCAAGCGAGGCATATAAAAAAAATATTGCTGAAAAGGAGATCAATGACTGGCTTGTGAGGCATAAAATCTACAATAAAACCATATCTTTTATAAACAAGGAGGATCCAAATCAGGCAAATGTAGAGTATTATAATTATTCTATTGGTAGTAGGAAAGACAGTCTAATATTATCCTTTGGATTTAATGAGGAATATATTGAATCAGGTTATGTAGAAATTGTTCCTAATGATAAACTAAAAAAAATACTATCCAAATAGCAATCATTTTTATTAAAGAAGTCTTTAAATTTTTGACATTCTAGATATAAAGCAAATATTGTATTATAATGTTCCCTAAAAATTGGTAATGTTTCAAATTTAGTGATAGATAAAAAAATAAAAAGTGTAGGCGTTCATTAAAGAAAAAATACGGAATACATTGCCTTTGGAGAAACATTTGTAGATGAACATTCTGTAAGTAAAACAATGCCCAACTTGTTCAAGTAAGCAAGGTGCAGAAATAAGTAAATATTCACAAGAAATGAAAAGAAGAATAAATGAAAGAACTAATGGAAATTGATAAAATCATTTTAGAGCAACAAGAAATTTGTAAAAGGTATGATTTAGAATATTATCATACAGATGTTTGGTTAAAAGTAGGAATATCAAAAAATATAAATAGTGGAAAAATGCCTATAAATGGGTTACGACATAATCCTGAAGGAGATACTTGTGGTTGGTATATATGGGCAGGAGAATATGATAGTTCTGATGACTTTTTTGAGCCAATGCATATTATACATCTGTATGATATTTACCCTGATATTATAAAATATCTGGGATTGCCTCCTCAAAGTAGATTTTTAATAGATGATAAAGGGTATGAAGATGTGTGGGTTGATACAATTTTGTAAATAGATATGGTAATGTTTCAAAGTTAGTGATGGGCAAAAAAATAAAGCATAACCCATTGATTAACAATATAAAATCATTTCTAAAAGAATAGGGATATCCTATTCTTTTAGTATTTTTATTCCCAAAAATAAGGCTTAAAATATGGAGTTTCAAACCTTGTCAGAGTTAGTGATGTGGGTATTTGTCCGCATTGCCACTCTAAAAACATCATTAAAAACGGACATACCAAGACACATATGATGTCCCCAAAATCAGACCACAGTTAAGCGGATTTAAGTTGATAATTGGGTTCAAATTGAATTAAAACTTTTAGTTTTTGATAGTTAATGCCTTGATGTTTTCGGTTGTTGTATCCTGCAATAAAATCTCTAATCCCTTCGTACAGTTCCAAGCCTGATTCCACTAGATTAGAGAGAAAAGTTCTAACAAGAGACCAACTCTGATAGCGTTTTTATTTCAGTACTTCAATGGTGACCTAAGCCTTAAAAGCAGAGTTAAATTTTGTCTTTTTTTCATTTTCTATGAGCTAAATCCAGACTACGCAGTTGAAAAAACAATATAAAATATGTAAAATCCTACTGCATAACAGTAGAAAATATTGAAACACAAAACCCAACAATATACTACAAGACAATGCATTACAACTCAAAATACAATAATCTTTTTTTTTATAAAATTGGTTTTAAGTAAGTCTTTGAAGCGTAAATCACCCAAAAAAAATCAAACTATAAAATTTAAACAAAATTCAATACTGTACATTGAGATAAATATGTATCTTTGCACCCATTATTAATCTTTTTAAATTATAAAAACAGATGAAAAAAATTATTCATTTAACATTAGTAGGTCTTTTAAGTATAATAGGATTTGCCAACGCTCAGAATGTAGGGATAAACACAGAATCTCCTACCAATACATTGCATATAAAAAGTACTGCAAATCCTCTAAGGATGGAAGGACTACAAGCACCTGCTGAAACAGATGCAATTGGCATTTTGGTAGCTAATGCAGATGGAGTAGTAAAAAGACTCAACAAAAGTACATTTACGCCTGTTTTTGAAACTACTTATGGTGTGAAAACAGATTCTATATCAGGTAAGAATATGCCAAATAATAGTTTTACAAAAATTGTCTTTACAAGTACAAAAACAGGAACACTGAATAATAATGGAGAATATGTAGTACCAGAAGATGGCTGGTACCATTTAGACGGAAATGTAAGGTTTGAAGTAGAAAAGAGTACAGAGACACATAAGATTACTTTTGATGGGCGTTTTATGCAAATGATGGTTATATATCGTGTAAAAAACCCATCAACAGCAATTAGCTACAGAGCAAGTTATGTAGAAAAATCAATTTATAGAGGTTCTTATATCCCAACAGGTGATAATACAGGCTTAATGATTCATCAGTTTACTCCAACAGGAACGGTGTTTCTTAGAAAAGGAGAGTTAGTCTCATTGGAATACTTTACTTACGGGGGGATAGGAGTAATTACAAATTCTGACTCAGGTACTTCAAATCCTAATAAAGCAAAAATAAATATGAGCACTTCATACTCTAGAATCTATAGAATTTTGTAATTACAACGATGAAACTAACCGTCTCGGAATTGAGACGGTTAGTTTTTTTTTCATAAAAGTTAAATTCATCAAAATATAGCTCACGATTAGACTGATTTAAGTAAATAATTGAGCTCAGACGGAATTAAATTGTTTTTAGGAAGAAAGTTGACATCTTAATCCTTTACTGCTTATAGATATCTACATTAGAGGTAAAACAACATTTTGCCACCCAAAAATCATCTACCCAATAGATAAAACCTTAATTTTGCAAAATGCAAATTGAAAAAATATATTTAGGCATAGACCCTGGTACTACCGTGATGGGCTTTGGCATCATCTCTGTAAAAGGCAATCAGATGAAGCTGGTAGCCATCCACGAATTGATTCTAAAAAAATACCCCAACCACGAAACCAAACTTAAATATATTTTTGAAAAAACCTTGGCTCTGATTGATGAATACCACCCTGATGAAGTTGCCCTTGAAGCTCCTTTCTTTGGAAAAAATGTACAATCTATGCTCAAATTGGGAAGAGCCCAAGGCGTAGCAATGGCAGCAAGCCTTTATCGCAATATCCCCATCACAGAATACTCTCCCAAAAAGGTAAAAATGGCAATCACGGGCAATGGTAACGCCAGCAAAGAGCAAGTTGCAGGGATGCTCAAAAACCTCCTCCACCTGAAAGAATTTCCTACTAAATACCTTGATGCTTCCGATGGACTAGCAGTAGCCGTATGCCATTATTTCAACACTGGGAAAGCCGAAAAACAAAACACCTACTCTGGATGGGACGCTTTCATAAAGCAAAATCCAGATAGAGTGAAGTAAATTTTTTCTATCAAACCTAAGTTGTACAACAGATGGCAAATTATTTTATTTGTCTAAAAAGTTCTTTTCTATTAAAAACTCCTAAAAACCATCTACCTTATACAAACCTTATAGCTACCTTATACGAACCTTATAGGAAGACAGCAAAAATCTCATTATTAAATTCTTAATAAAAATACACAAAATAACAGAAAACAATAATTGCAACAAAAAAACTCACCTTCCCTTATTCTTAAAGTTAATTTTTCATTAAGCCATCGTTCCCTCTTTTACATTTCAGAAAAAAAGTTTAATTTTGCAAAGAAAGTGCAATGCCTATACAAGACAAAATTATAGAACAAGCCATCACTTTTGATGATGTCCTTCTTGTTCCCGCTTATTCTGAAGTTTTACCGAATCAGGTTTCTTTAAAATCAAGACTTACCAACAACATTACGCTGAATGTCCCTATTGTTTCCGCAGCAATGGATACCGTTACCGAAGCCGATATGGCAATCGCATTAGCAAGAGTTGGTGGTTTAGGATTTATCCACAAGAATATGCCTATCGCAGAGCAAGCCGCTCAGGTGAATAAAGTAAAACGCTCTGAAAACGGAATGATTGCTGACCCTGTGACGCTTTCTAAAGATTATACCCTTAAAGAAGCTAAAGAGCTGATGCAAAACTATAAAATTTCTGGTCTTCCTGTGGTGGATCAGGAAAACAAACTCATCGGCATCATTACCAATAGAGATGTAAAATACCAAGAAAACCTTGATGTAAAGGTGGAAGCCTTGATGACAAAGGACAACCTCATCACTTCCGATAAGAATACCACCTTGGAAGATGCTAAGAAAATCCTATTGGAAAACCGAGTGGAGAAACTCCCTATCGTAGATGAAGACTTCAAACTCGTGGGACTAATCACCATTAAAGATATTGACAACCAACTGGAATATCCTAATGCCAACAAAGATAAAAACGGCAGACTCATTGTAGGAGCTGGAGTAGGCATTGGCGAAGATACCATAGAACGCGTAACGGCTTTAGTAGAAGCAGGGGTGGATATCATCGCGGTAGATTCTGCCCACGGACATTCTAAAGGCGTTCTAGAAAAGGTAAAAGAAATCCGCCAGCATTTTCCAAATCTGGACATCGTAGGTGGAAACATCGTAACCGCAGAGGCTGCCAAAGACCTTATAGAAGCGGGTGCTAATGTTCTTAAAGTAGGGGTAGGCCCAGGCTCTATCTGTACCACGCGTGTGGTAGCGGGCGTAGGAGTTCCACAGCTTTCTGCCATCTATAATGTTTTTGAATACGCTAGGTCTAAGAATGTTACCGTGATTGCAGATGGTGGCATCAAACTTTCGGGGGACATTGTAAAAGCCATTGCCAGCGGTGCTGGAGCAGTGATGCTCGGCTCACTTTTGGCAGGAACCGATGAAGCCCCAGGGGAGGAAATCATCTTCCAAGGAAGAAAATTCAAATCTTACCAAGGAATGGGAAGCTTGGCAGCGATGAAGCGTGGTGGTAAGGAGCGTTATTTCCAAAGCGAAGCCAAAAAATTTGTTCCAGAAGGCATAGAAGGGCGTGTTCCTCATAAAGGTAAATTGGAAGATGTGATTTTCCAACTTACAGGAGGTATCCGTGCAGGAATGGGATACTGTGGTGCCAAAGATATTACTGCATTACAAAACGACTCCAAGATGGTAAAAATAACAGGAAGCGGACTAAAAGAGTCTCATCCACACGATGTTATCATCACACAAGAAGCTCCTAATTATTCTTTGTAATTATAAAAACTTCAATACGAAGCCGTCCCGAAAGCAACTTTCGGGACGGCTTTTTTTAACCAAAAACCCTGTACGCATTATAAAACAAAAACGACACCGAAATAATCCGATGCCGTTTTTAAATGGAAATGTTTGTTGAATGTATATTATAAAAGTGTTGTTTGTTAGCAAATAGAACCCATTAGAATTCTTCAATTCTCATTAAACCGAATCCATTTTTCAATGTTTTTATTTTCGGAATACTGTACCGCTTTAGAGATGTCCTCCGCTGTAAAATTCCCTTTCATATCAATGAATACCAGCTCACGGTCTCCATTTACCGCTATCAGAAGTTGCTTAATATCATCCCCTTTTTGCTTTACAGAAAAGTTCACCAGATACCCACCATTCTTCACCGTTATCCAATCTTCAAATTGATATTTCTTGGTAGAAGTCGCTATCTTTTTAATCTTTTCAGCATTTTCAGATTGTATGGTTTTAATTTTAATGCTAGAAATTTTATTGACCAAAGCAATCATCTCTGGGCTTTCACCTTCTTGCCTTAAAGATTTTTTCATCGCTGGTTTTGCTATCCACATCGGCACCTTAATATTGATGACTTGTGCACCATTCATTTCTTCCTCCTCCAGATATTCAGCCTTAGGATTGGTAGAGATACAAGATTGCAACATCAATAAACTGAATAGCGTAAAAAAGATATATCGTTTCATATTGTTTAATAGTTTTTGTTAAATATCAGATTCTTAAAATTTCGTTTTAATAAAAGTGATTCATTCTTCTTACCTTAAAATCTTAAAAAGTTGCTGCCGGTGCAGTAGAATTATTAAGTTTTTTCTGGATTTGTAATTTTTTACCCGAAGAAAAATCATAACTCATACCTAGTACAAACATATTTTTGTTGTTATAAATATTCGAGATTCTCTCATTTCTAACAATGCTTCCCTCCAAAGTTTTATTGTGATAATGCGAAGGCGTTCCAAGCCAATAAAAACCAGCGTAAACCGAGAAATCTCCTTTTTTATACTGAACAAATAAATCATTATTATTTTCATCTAGACTTAAAAAAGCCCCACTGATTTGGTAAATTGGCAAATTAAATCGATAAAATATCGTAAAAGACTTTATCTCAGAAATAAAAGCGAAACTGCTTCGCACGAAACTATTATTAAACACCCTGCCGTCATTAACTTTTAAACGCATATTTACCGGCTGGACAAAAGCCTGAATTTTTAAAATATTATTCCCAAATGGTTTATAAGAGCCACTCACTTGAATTCCACCCTCATTAAAATCCGCATTTTGATAGGTTAATGCGTAGCCATTCGTTTCTGTATCGGTCACAAAAATCTCTGCAAAATATCTATCTACTCTGTTATAAAATGCGTTCACATTTACATCCAACTTCTGACCACCGTAAGAATAAATTAAATTATTTCTGAATAAATGTTGCGATTTCAAATAGGGATTTCCTCGCTGAACAATGTTAGGAACAATTTGGCTAATATTACTGCTTAACGCAGATGCCCACGGACTATTTGAAGTATAACTACTTGTAAATCTAAAACTTTGGTTCTTTTTCAAATCATAACTCAATACCAATTTCGGCGTTGGTGCCCAATCGTCCTGCGTAGTTTCAGCACTTTTGTTATGGATATTCGTTACCCCAATTCCTAAACGATAACTTAATTTGTTCCATTTTCCAGAGTATTCTGAATAAAGATATTGTGTTAAATAATTCACATTGTAATGAGATGCACCAAGCAGGTTTACCAAATCATTGGATATCGCCGTATTGGAAATACGATAGCCAGAGCTCAGTTTACCTTTCTCAAACTGATGCGTATATGCAATCTCACCAACAATACCCGTTTGTTTTGCCTTCAGATTCATATCATTATTAAAGATATCTACATTGTCAGCAATACGCCACTCGTGGTCAAACTGCGAGGAATTGGTAGTGTAATGCGAACCAATTAAATTAATACTCAATTCGTCTTTCTTCCCAATATTTTTAGAATAGTAAAGGTCTAAAGTTGGTGCGGTATAAGCAGAATTGCTATTGTGAATGGTGCTATGGTTTTCCGATAAATTATCTTTAGTAAAAACGCTTTGCCCTAATCCTTTGTTGAAGCTTGAGTTAATAAAAACACTCCCCTTCGCTTGAAAAGTGTAGTTACCAGGATCGACATTCGCGTATCTCAAAGCGATATTTTGGTTAGTGTAGCCGAAGTGGTCTTTCTGCTGTTCGGTGGAATTGTAATGGCTTCCGTTCAGGTTGTAGTCGTAGATTTTATCGACAATTCTATTGTCATAATCCCTCAAATTAATGGAGTATTCCAAACCGAAATCATTTTTCCCTTTCGTGTAGCCTGCATACGCAGAGCCGTTCACGAAACCCGTTGCCAATGCCGAAATAATATCTGCACCGTAGGAATAACCGACCTCAGGATTTTTGGTAACGATATTCACCACCGTATCGGCTCTTTGCGAATATCTTGCAGGCGGAATGTCAAAATATTCAACCCTTACCACATTGGTGGGTGCGATGCTTTTAATTTGATTATCGCTAGCTTCAATGCCGTTAATGAGAAACAAAATTTTCCCGCCTTTAATGCTTGTTACCGTGTTGCTTATCGGATCGAGTTGGAGTTCCGGAAGTGTTGTCAGCAAATCCTTAGAATGCCTTGCCTTTTCCAGAGCTTCTTTATCAAAAGTATAATTGGCGTGGTCGGCAAATTGCTTTTTACGCTGAGATTTGATTAAAACCTCCTGAATGTCTTTCGTGGAAAGAGAATCTTTTTTCTCCTGAGAATAGGCAAAAACGGAGGTTATGACCAATGTAGATAAAATGAGCTTTTTCATATCACTAAATAGTTTTTTTCTTCAATATTTGCTATTTACTAATGCTCTCCACCGTTCCCAAATGACTCTTGATATTGGTTTTTAATGTTTCATTAGCAATATATTTTACGGATGCTGTGGTGGATACATTAGCATCCAAAGATTGGATAGCGTGTAGGGTAATACTGGCTGCAGAAGACGCCTCCACCTTAGCCTTATCGGTTTTCAGCTCTCGGGCATTGATTTTTCCTGCACTTGAAATCTGATAATCCGCTGTATGAACATCCCCTTTCAATGTAAGGCTTGCACCACTTGTAGCATTAGTTTTCAGCATATTAGCTTTCAGATTCAGAGCAATTTCCCCTCCAGAACTAGCATCAAGATTAAGCTCTTTGCGGGTTTCTACTTCCGCCATAATGCGTCCTCCCGAAGATGCTTTAGCACTAAACTTCTCTGCTGCAATTCGATTTTGAGCTTTGAAATTTCCTCCCGAAGATACCGCTACGCTATTCAGTTGTGGTGCCGTAATATCCACCACTATTTTTCCAAGAATCAAGTTTTGAACACTGCCATTATGAACAAAAACTTTTAATATCCCGTTTTGAACCTCCGTTTTGATATATTTCAGATGAGATTCTTTTGCCGTAACTTTCACTTCTGCAGTGCTGCCCGATGTGAAATTCACCATAATGCCATTACTCACTTCTATCCCTTGGAAGGCTCCCACTTTTCGGTTTTCTACCTTCTGTGCGGCAGACTTCGGCTGAGAAGATTCTTTGGAAGAAGCCTGTAAGTCATCAGTCAATTGATTAATGGCATCCATAGAAATTTTACCATCCAGAAACATCAGCACACTGCTACCTTCGGTATTGATATTCAGCAAAACATCTTTCAGTACGCCATCCAGAGCATCGGTAGATAAGATTTTCACTTTACTATCCTTATTGTTCACGGTCATCAGTTCCTCATAACTTAGGTTTTTCAAAGTTTCATTGATTTCCGACTGCAATTTATCCACATCCAAAGTTTTGGTTTTAGAGGAAGAGGTACCTTTTTCTTGGCTATTATCAACAATCATAATTTTCATTCCATTGATTTGCTCCAATATCGGTTTAAGCTCTTGGAAATCCGCATCAGCAATATTGAGTTTATTCAACATCTTGAACATCGGTTTTGCGATAACAATGGTAGTAACTTCCTCATTGTCTTTATATTTCTCAAACAATTGGTCAACATTTGTTTTCTGTGCCAGTAGCATCTGAACACCGCAGAACATCAAGGTTAAAGCTAAAATTATTCTTTTCATTTCGTGTGATTTTAAAGGGTTAATAGTCGTCATTATTATTAGTAGATACGGAGGCAATGGTTTCAGAAACCTTATCAGATAGCACCTGCAAAGAGTAGCGGGTAACTTCCATTGCTTCTTCTTCATTTTTTATTTTTTGTCCATTAATGATTACAAAATCTTCCTGATATTCCGTAGATTTTGCTTCTTTATTTGGCTGAGTAGCAGCATATCTCTGTCTGATATTTTTCTTGATTCGCTCTCGCTTTGGCAGGATTTTATTCATCACTTGTTCTGCTTCTTTTTCCGCTGTAGGGTGCTGTATTGCAGAGTCCATTGGGAGAACGGTGGCAGAATCTTGCAAAGTTTCTTGCTGCCACGCTTCCGAGTCTTTTTTCCAAACTTCCTCTTTCGTTGCTATCATTTGCTCTGGAGCAACAGCATTGCTTTCATTTTTTTGAAATAGGAAAAATACCCCCAAAATTACGGCAATGCTCGCCGCCAAACCTATGATTTTATACCGCAACTTTAGGGGTTCTTTCCTCTGTATTGGGATAATTTTTTCCTCCTTGGCTTCCACTTCTTTCAAGAAGTCTTCAAAGTCCCAATTCATTTTCTCCTCTTTTATGTCTTGGAGAATTTCGGTGTATTTATCTTGTGGTGATTGATTTTTCATAATGCATCAGTTGGGTGATTTGTTCTTTAATTTTCTGTCTGGCTCTCATCAGATTAACTCTTACCGCATTGTCTTCCATTTCCAAAATCTCTGCGATTTCGCTCACTTCGTACTCTTCTACATCTTTTAGATGAATGACCATTTTTTGTTTTTCTGGTAGTGCATTGATGAGTTTTATGATTTCGTCTTTCAGGTTATTCATTTCTGGGCGATAGGTAGCGTCTTGATGCATTTCAAAACTGGCATAGTTCCATTTTACTTCCTCGTGTTTCAGCCTATTAAGGCATTCATTCTTCACACACCGCAGAATGTAGGTTTTGGGATGCTCCATTTGGGCAAGTTTTTCCTTGGTTTGCCAAAATTTCATCATCAGTTCTTGCACAATATCTTCTGCCTCATCATTGCTGAGTACGAAACGCTTTGCAAAACGATACATTTCATCTTTCAAGACAAATATGGTATGTTTAAAGGTTTCGTGGGTCATTATTCTCTTGTTTTACATATAAGACAACTCAGCGGAGCATTTCATTACATCGAAAATAAGATTTTTTTTGAAAAAATTTTTAAATTCATTGAGTTTAAAATACAATAAATTGAAAATCAAATAATTACAAATAAATTAGGATGCAAAAAAAAATCATTAAATTTAAGCTCTGAAAAAGTTAATAATTCTACCGATGAGATTTTTATTGATTATGGTTTCGTTTTTCAGTCTTACACTGAATGCTCAGAGTATTTTTGGAAACATTGTTAGTGAAAACGGAAAACCCATAGAGGGCGTTTCGGTTTATATTGATGGCTCTGCAAAGGCTACTCAAAGTGATACTTCGGGAAATTTTGAAATGATGATTTCCAATTTGAAGTTGGGTAATTTAGTCTTTAAAAAAGAGGGTTATGAAACCATAATCCATCCTTTTAATGCCAATAAAAATCAGAAGTTAAAAGTTATTTTATCCAAAGAAACCTTAATAGAAGAGGTGAAACTCCTGCAGTATTCTGACCGATTGTACGATAGGTTTATCCATCGCTTTTTAGATGAATTTTTAGGAAGCAATCGCGATGGGGTTACCATAAAAAATCCTAAAACTCTCATTTTTGCCTTTGATAAAGAGCAAAATATCATCCGTGCAAAAGCTAAAAAACCACTCCTTATAGAAAACCGATGGCTAGGCTACACCATTGAATACAATCTGATTTCCTTTGCCATAGACAACCAACAGAAAATGACCACCTATACTGGGACTTCATTCTTCAAACCAATGAAAGGCGGTGCCAAAAATCAAAGAGCTTGGCATATCAATAGACTGAATGCATACTATGGTAGTGCTATGCATTTTTTTCGCTCGGCATACCATCAGCAATTGGATAAAGAAGGGTTCATTTGCAATCGCATTGTAAAAATTCCCAATAAAAACTACCCTTCTTTGGAAGAACAACAAATGGTAGAAAATTTCAGGGCATCCTTTATCAAGAGTAATCCATCGCAGATTGTATTGCAAATTCCAAATGAAATCTCGGATATCCAATCTCGAATGAGAAAAGAATCGCCCTATACCCTAGCACTTACCGAGCATAAAGTTCCCATAGAAAAATTGATTACAAAAAATGACAATGAAACCATTTTCCGCTTTGAAGATTTATTAGGTGTGGTCTATCCAAAATACACCTACCGATGGGCAAATAATAAAGTGATAAAATCTGAAATCCCTATCCACATCAGCACAATGATAGAAACCAATGGTAAGGCATTCATACTAAGCAGAGAAGGTAATTACACAGACCCCGACCAAATGCTTTTCCACGATGATTGGGCGAAAGATAAATTACAAGTGCTTCTCCCTTTGGATTACGAAGTGGAAGAATAAAAATTGCCTCATCTCTGAGGCAATCCGTTATTTAGAAGTTTTCAAATACATATTTCAAAATCGCTTTATCCTCTTCGGTGAGGACTACGCTTCGCCTTGCCATTGCCCGTTCTGCCACTTCATAAGCCTTTTCTAGCTGAAACTTTTCATCTCCTTTCATTCCTCCCCAAGAAAAACTTTCTACCAAGTTGGGCGGGAATCCAGATTTGAAAATATTAGCAGCCACTCCCACTACCGTACCAGTATTCAGCTGTGTATTGATAGCGGTTTTAGAATGGTCCCCCATAATGAGCCCTGCAAACTGGAGTCCTGTTTTGGCAAATTTCTTCTGCTTGTAGTTCCATAGTTTCACCTCTGCATAGTTGTTTTTCATATTGGAGGAATTGGTATCTGCCCCAAAGTTGCACCACTCTCCTATTACAGAATTCCCCACGAAACCATCGTGCCCCTTATTAGAATAGCCAAAAATCACAATGTTATTCACCTCTCCGCCTACCTTAGAATGTGGCCCAATGGTAGTCGCTCCATAAATTTTAGCCCCGAGATTAAACTTAGCCCCCTCGCACAATGCAATAGGCCCTCTAAGGTGACAACCTTCCATCACCTCGGCATTCTTCCCGATGTAGATTTTCCCCGTTTTGGTATTAAGTGTAGAGAATTCCACCTGTGCCCCCTCTTCTATAAACAAATCCTCCCGATTGCCCAAGAATCCATTGGTTTCAGAAAGTGGCTGTGAAGTTTTACCTTGAGTTAAAAGTTCAAAATCAAAATCAATGGCTTTATCATTGTGAGAAAACAAATCGGTAGGTTGCTTAAAGATGATAACCTCCTCTTCCAAATCCGTCATTGTCTCTATTTGGCTAAGACTGAAATTCGCCATATCCACACAAGCTGCAATCAATTCATCTTGATATACCAAGGCTTCGCCTTGTTTCAAGTTTTGGATTTGCTTTAACACCTTTTCTGTTGGAAGGAAATTAGGTACAATGAACAGACTCAATTCCCCCTTGGGTTTAGGAAATTTACCTTGAAGGTAATCCTCGGTAATATAAGATACGGTATCTATACTAAGGAGTTTTTGCCAACGCTCTGCAAAGGTGAGCATCCCACATCGCATATCCGCAATAGGTCTAGTGAAAGTAAGCGGAAGAAAATCTTCCCAATATTGTGCGTCTGAAAATACAAGTTGCATCTTTTGTTTTTTTATTGTGGTAAAATTACAACAAAAAAGCCTTTCCAAGGATGGAAAAGCTTTATATGTTTACAAAATCCGATAATTACTTAGCGAATTTTTTGTATTTGTTCATAAATTTATCTACTCTACCAGCAGTATCTACCAACTTCACTTTACCAGTGTAGAATGGGTGAGAAGTAGAAGAGATTTCCATTTTAATCAATGGGTAAGTTTCACCTTCATACTCGATAGTGTCTTTAGTTTCTGCTGTAGACTTGCAAAGAAACATCTCGTCGTTACTCATATCTTTGAAAACAACAAGTCTATAATTCTCAGGGTGGATTCCTTTTTTCATAACTTTTTAAATTTCTAAAATTTTAATTTTGAGTGTTTTGACGAAATGGTAATGGACATTTCATCAGGTAAAATTTAGGTTGCAAAAATAAGAATATTTTTTAAACTTACAAATTTTGTTTGTATTTTTTTACACCACTCACTTCCACTTCCTTTCCTTAAAAATAACATCTGAGTTTTCTTTAAAAATCTTATCTTTGAAACATAAAAATAAACCGATGAAGATAAAGCCCACCCTCCTTTTTATATTCGGCATTGTAACCCTTGCTTTGGTGGCGTGCCATAGAGACGATATTTCTTTTGATACCCCTACCCAGCAATTGGCATTTTCCAAAGACACGCTGGTGCTAGACACCGTTTACAATCAGGTGCGGTCTGAGACTTATGCCGTGAAGGTCTATAACCGCGAGGACAAAGACATCAAAATTCCCCGAATTTCCTTAGAAGGCGGCACAACATCTCCCTATCGCATCAATATCGATGGAAAATCTGGTACGGAGTTTAGCAACATCCCTCTAAGGAAAAAAGACAGTCTCTACATTTTTGTAGAAATTGCTCCCATTGCCACCGCTACCGAAGCCATTGCAGAAGACAGAATCTTGTTTAGCACCCAGCAACACATCACCCTACTTTCAGTAGTGCAAGATGCAGAATTTTTCGTTCAGACTTCAGACCACCCTAATATCCTTACTCAAAATACCACTTGGGACAATCGGAAAGCGAAAATCATCTATGGCGATCTAACTGTGGCGGAAGGAAAATCATTAACGATAGAAAAAGGAACTAAAGTCTATTTCGCAAAAAATTCTGGACTGAAAGTTTCCAAAAACAGCACCCTGAATATCTCTGGAAGTCTGGGAGAAGAGGTCATCCTAAGAGGCGAAAGAAACGACCCTCGCTATGATACCATCCCTGCCAACTGGAATAGTATTCGCATAGAAGATGGTGCCGTTGCCAATATCCAACACGCTAAAATCTTCGGTGGAACCAATGGTCTGGAGCTGCACAATGCCACGGCTACGGTAAAAAATACCCTTATCCACACCTTCCAAAATTTTGGCATCAAAGCCGTTGCCTCCGCTATAGAGGCTCAAAATTTGGTGATGAACAACTGTGGCGAAGCAGACCTAGGCATCTTTAAAGGAGGGAATATCCAGCTCAATAAATGTACCTTAGCCAACTACTGGCAGATGAATGGTGCTTTACCTGCCTTAGCCCTCTCGGCATCCAACGAATGGACCAACCCTAATGGCGATAAAGAATATGGTGCCCTAACGCTGAATATTCAAAACTCCATCCTCTATACGGGTAGAAGCAATGCCATACAGCTCGCTCCTACCACAGGACAAAGCTTTCAGTACACTTTTACCAACCTCTTATTCAATATGGATAATACGGCAGGCTTTGAGTTTGATGGCAATGCCAACATTTCCAACACCATCAAAAACGAAGACCCGCTGTTCATCAACTATTATATCACCAAAATGAATCTTAGACTGAAAGACAACTCCCCTATCAAGGGTAAAGGCATCGGGGCTTATTAAATGACTAAAAGACGCTTTCGGGCGTCTTTTTTTATTTTATTCATTCTAAATGTCTTTTTTCTCTCTTATTCAAAAATTTCAGCGGTGTTGATTTTCAAGTCTGGGAATTTTTTAGAAATCAAAAACTCTCCTTCTACAAAAGGCTTGTGGGTAACATATCTGCCATTTTCCAAAACATAAATCCAAACAACTTTCTCAGTAGGATGTACAATCCAATACTCTAAAACTCCCGCTTCTTCGTAAAGTGTAAACTTAACATCCATTTCCTTTTTAGAATTTCCTGGCGAAAGGATTTCTATAACCAAATCCGGAGCACCAATGCACCCTCTTTCATCTAATTTCTCAGGGTCGCAAATCACGCTTAAATCTGGCTGAACCACCGTGAATATCTTATCATCTTCCTTGTCCTGCTTAGGGATTCTTACATCAAATGGAGCAGTGTACAACTCGCATTTTTTTCCTTTAAAAATAGGAAAAAGAATCCCGTGTATATTGCCTACTATCTTTTGATGATAACGAGCAGGAGCAGGACTCATTGCTAGAATTTTCCCTTTGAAAAGTTCTATTTTTTCCTTTACCTGCCACAGCAAATAATCTGCGTAAGAATAAGTTTTATTAAGGTCTAATTGATTGATATCCGTAATTGCCATAGCCTCCATTTTTTACAAATATAGGAATTTTGCAAAAAGTGCACCAAACCCCAAATCTGTTTTAATCATCAATTTTTTGATAGATTTATAACAAAAAATCGCTTCACAATTGAAGCGATTTTTTTCCGACTATTGTCTTTTAAGTTCTATTTTAACAAGTTCCGTTTTTCCATCTCCATCATAATCTTCATAACCTTCAAGGTCTAAGTAATCATTTTCTGTCCTTGAAATTGAATAATACAATAGTTCATTATAAGATAGTACCAATTGATTATTCTCATCCAATTTCCATAGGAATTTATAAATATCAGAATAGCAATTTTTATCCAATTCTTTATATTCCTCTTCTTGCCCTGTGCCATCTTTTTTAAATTCAATTGAATTATTAGATGTACATCCATTAATAGCATAATTTTCTAAGACATACCCTTTGTCATAGAAAATTGTTCTTGCTAATATCTTATATTTTTTACCACTAAAATAGTTATCTGTCAGGAACTTTTTGTCATCCTCAACAGAACCACCCCCTCTATCACACGAAACAAATGCTAGGGCAGTCATCAGCCCGATACCTAATGTAAAATTTTTCACAAATCTTGTCATAGCTTTTTTCCTACAAATTTAAATAGAAAACCATCCTAAAATAATTACCTTTAAGAATAAATTATTACCTTTGCTAATAAATATATTCTTATTATGAATGATATTATCAGTAAAAACATTAGAAAGTTTAGAGAACTGAAAGGCTATAGCCAAGAATATATGGCACACGAATTAGACATCACGCAAGCTTCCTATGCCAAGCTGGAAAACAACTCTACTAAAATCAATGTGGAAAGGCTTTTCACCATCGCTAAAGTGCTGGAAATGGATGTAGCCGATATCCTAGAACTGAATAAACAAACGATTTTTAATCAAAACAACAATATAAATGCTTTTGGAAATATAGACCAATTCCATCAAGAAAGTAAAGAAATCTACGAAAAACTTATCCAAGCAAAAGACGAACAAATAGCACTGCTAAAATCCCTTTTGAAGAATTATATTAATGATTAATTAATCTTTTAATCTTTTAATCTTTTAATCTTTTAATCTTTTAATCTTTTAATCTTTTAATCTTTTAATCTTTTAATCTTTTTAATTTTTATGCCCATAACCCAGCTTCAAGACCAAGTAGATGAATGGATTAAGACCGTTGGTGTTCGCTATTTTAATGAACTGACCAATATGGCTATCCTCACCGAAGAAGTGGGCGAAGTAGCCCGCATCATTGCCCGAAGATATGGAGAGCAATCCGAAAAAGAAACTGATAAAACCAAAGATTTAGGCGAAGAATTGGCAGATGTACTCTTCGTTACCCTTTGCCTTGCCAACCAAACGGGCGTAGATTTGCAAAAAGCGTTTGATAATAAAATGAAACTCAAAACCAAGCGAGATAAAGAACGCCACCAAAATAATGAGAAACTAAAATAATGCTAAAACTTCCAAAATCTCAACTCTTAGCCAATAAGACAATTCAAATTTCTGGCTCTAAAAGCGAATCCAATCGCCTTCTGATACTGCAAAAACTTTGGGAAAGTTTCACCATAGACAATCTTTCTAATGCCCAAGATACCGCACTTTTGCAAGAAGCATTAGCCACAGATAATACGGTGATAGACATTCACCACGCAGGCACGGCAATGCGTTTCCTCACCTCTTATTTTGCGGTACAAGAAGGCTGTACCATCACGCTCACGGGGGCGCAAAGGATGAAAGAACGCCCTATCCATCATCTGGTAACTGCCCTTAGAGATTTAGGTGCTGACATAGTGTATTTGGAAAACGAAGGCTTCCCACCGCTTCAAATACACGGTAAAAAACTCACAAAACACAAAGTGAGCATTCCCGCCCATATTTCTAGCCAGTTTATCACTTCGCTAATGCTCATAGGAACCACTATGGAGCACGGCTTGGAACTTCACCTTGTGGGTGCCATCACCTCCCGCCCATACTTGGAAATGACCGTAAAGCTCATAGCCTCTATCATTGGCGAAAACATCACATTTGAAGACAATACCATCCGTATTTTGCCTACTCAGGAAGCTTTACCCATCCAAAATTTCACAGTGGAAAGCGATTGGTCTTCGGCATCGTATTTCTATTCTCTGGCAGCCATTGGAAGAGAAAACATCCAGCTCAACCATTTCAAGAGAAATTCCCTACAAGGCGATTCTGCTTTGGTAAACCTCTATGAGAGCTACTTTGGTATCACTACAAACTTTTCTAATGAAAGCACCATAACCCTTTCACCATTAGAGCATTTCACCTTTCCAGAACGCATCGTTTTAGATATGAATGATTGCCCAGACATTGCCCAGACGCTTTGCGTAACGGCAGCTGCAATGAAAATTCATTTTAAAATCTCTGGCTTAGCAACGCTGAAAGTAAAAGAAACCGACCGATTGGTAGCCCTGCAAAACGAACTATTAAAAATAGGTGTCAAAACTCATATTACCAAAGATAGCATTGAATCTTTAGCCTTTTCAGAGGTTGAAAATCCGATAAGCATCGCTACTTATAACGATCATAGGATGGCAATGAGCTTTGCCCCTTATGCATTAATCCAAGCATTGGAAATTCAAAATCCTGAAGTGGTAGAAAAATCGTATCCTGATTTTTGGAAAGATTTTTTTGCCATCGTGAAATAGTTTTCTATTTTTGATATCAGAAAATCAGCCCTTTGGCTTTTAATACATCAAAACCCTCTGTTCTATGCCACTAACCATCATCATTACAGGAACTTCTACAGGAATCGGATTGAGTTTAGCCGAATATTTCGGGAAACAAGGACACCGCGTCTATGGGCTAAGCAGAAAGACCGTAGAAAACCCGTATTTTACCACCATCTCTACCGATGTTACAGATAAAAACGCCATTGATAATGCCATCCAACAAATTTTAGAAAAAGAAAACCGCATCGACCTCTTAATCAACAATGCGGGAATGGGAATGGTAGGAGCGGTGGAAGATGCTACTAAGGAAGATATTACCCGATTGTTTAATCTCAACCTAATCAGTGCTGTACAGATGATGTCCGCAGTAATGCCTAAAATGCGCGAGCAAAAGAATGGACAAATCATCAATATTTCCAGCATCGGTTCCGAAATGGGCTTGCCTTTCCGAGGTTTTTATTCTGCCTCCAAATCGGCTTTGGATAAGGTAACAGAAGCAATGCGTTACGAAGTTGCCACTTGGAATGTGGAAGTCTGTACGCTTCATTTGGGCGATATCAAAACCAATATTGCCGACCACCGCGTGAAAAGCGAAGTTTCGGAACCCTATAAAACCATTTTTTCAAAAGTTTATTCCCTGATGAATGCCCACGTGAACGAGGGTACAGAGCCATTGGAAGTCGCCAAATACATTGACCGATTAATCCAGAAAAAGCGTTGGAAAGCCCATTATTACTTTGGAAAATTTGGACAAAAAATTGGCGTTCCGCTCAAATGGTTGCTCCCGCAAAATTTTTATGAAGCACTGATGAAGAAATACAGCGGATTGGGCAAATAGGAAAAGAATTAACAAAAAGGTAAAATCAAACCATTGGCTTTTAGAATTGTATCCTTATTTTTTTTTGTTTCTGTGTGGTTTACGGCACAGAAGAGGGAATATGTCCTTATTGACAGCCAAAATCAGGACCGATTTGTAAGAAAAGATTCCGCTTCAGCAGTCAAATTTTTGGATTCCCTCGCCCTGCATCATTATTTCTTCACGAAGCTGATCAAAGTAGAACAAACCGAGCAGAGCACGGAGATTTATTTTGATAAGGGGCACAATTACAATCAAGGTTGGCTAAAGCTTTCAGAAACCATCGCTAAGGATTTGAAGGTGAAATCAGAGTTTTATACCAAAAATATGGATTCTCTAAAACAAGCTATTAATGCTCATTACCATCGGAAAGGATTTGTTTTTAACCGCGTTAATTCCAAATATCTGGGAATGAAACAAGCTACGCCCATTGTTGAAATTTCTTTACAAGCCAATGCACAGCGGAAAATAGATAGTTTTGTTTTTCGCGGATATGAAAGACTGCCCTCTCGTTTTATTCGGAATTTAGAAAAAGATTTCAAAGGAAAAATATACGATGATAAGTCCCTCATTGCCATACAATCTCAGCTAAAAAATCATTCTTTCATCACTTTAGAAAAGCTCCCTCAGACACTTTTTACAAAAGATTCTACCCTAATCTACTTATTTACCCAAAAACGAAAATCTAATACCTTTGATGGTGTTTTAGGCTTTGGAAACAATAATAGTGAAAAAATAAGCCTGAATGGAAGTTTGAATCTTCAGCTTAAAAATATTTTCAACGGCTTTGAAAGCGTCCAATTATTTTGGCAACGAAATCCTGACAACGGGCAGACTTTTAACCTACAAACCGATATCCCTTATCTTTTCAAGTCCAATGTAGGTTTCCGTATGGCGATGAATATCTATCGGCAAGATTCTACTTTTGCCAATGTAAAACTATTGCCCAGTCTGTATTACCAGCTTTCTTCACAGCAAAAAATCGGGATAAAAGGCAATGTGGAGATAGCTTCCGTCTTAGCAAAACAATACAGCAATGCCCGCGAATTTAACAGAAAAGGTATTGGACTTTGGTATGAATATCAACAGCCTACCGAGATAGAACTTTTCAGATATCGCACGCTCATCCGCACCGAAATCGATTGGCTAAAAACCGACTATCCAGAAAATAATATCCAAGATAATATGTTTCGGTATTTCATCTTTGCTGAAAGAAACTTCCATCTAAAGGGCAGTCACTATATCAATACCAAAGTGGAATCTGCATCTCTAATCAGTAAACTCAATCTTCTAGACAATGAGATATTCCGCATCGGAGGTTGGAACTCCCTGAGGGGATTCAATGAAAATTCCATCTTAGGAAATTTCTACGCCTATGGAGGTGCTGAGTACCGCTATCTCATCAACAATCAAGCATTTTTCGATTTCTTTGCTCAGACTGCTATGGTGCAAAACAAAAACCTCAATAGCAATACCCGCTTTTACAGCTTAGGTTTAGGTTTCAACTTTTTTCTTCCTATCGGGCTAATGTCTTTCCAAATTTCCAATGGAAATCAATGGAATACGCCTTTCAACTTCCGAAACACCAAAATTCATTGGGGCATCATAACAAGGTTTTAAATCATTTTCTAATCCACAGTTTGAAGTTAAGGAGTTTGAAGTTAGAGGTTAGAAAAAGCGAGAAGGTTATAGAAGTTAAAGGTCTTTTCTCTTTCTTCAAAACTTAATTTAGTTCAAAAACACCACTTCATCATTCTACATTGTACACTGTACTCCCTTAGCGGTTGATATTTTTTACCACAAAGAAAGCCCCCTAACCCCCGAAGGGGGTAAAAATGCTAATCCTGTTTTCTTTAGTTTTGAAGTTGGTTTATAATTAACAATTTATCATTAACAATTAACACCTTCGCGTTTCTTCGCCGTCTTAGCGGTGATGTTTTTTACCATAGAAGAAACAAAGGTTACGCAGCCTTCGACTCCCGCTATTAGATTTGCATTTCGTAAATTCAGTTATTATTAATGAAAATAATTTCTGAACAACCAGAGGGAAT